>OZ219879.1:0-10554 GCA_964291585.2 Thermodesulfobacteriota bacterium | reverse complement strand
ACGGCTGCTATTCTCGTTATCAGGGTATCCGCTATGCCGTTTGCGATTTTCGCCAGAGTGGAGACCGAACACGGCACTATGACCATGGAATCAAAGTGATTGCTTCCCGAGGAAAACGGGGACGCGAGGTCTGAATCGCTGTAGATATCGGTTACCCAGGGACGCATTTCCTCAACCTTGAGGCCGAGTTCCTCGTGGAGAACCCTCTTTCCCCACTTGCTTGCCACAAGGTATTTCTCGTCGGGGCATCTCCTTAGAAAATCAACCCCGTAAGCTACTCCGGAAGCACCCGTAATTCCAACTACTGTTCTCATGGTCAGGGTAAGTATATACCCGCGAGGGTGAAAAACAAAACAGCGAAGCCTATCAGGATGTTGGTTCTGAAAAAAACGGAATCAACCCGCCCGAAGCTTCTGTGTTCAAGGTAAAGCAGGTAGCCGCAGAGTGCTAGCGGCAAAAGCGCGAACAGGGTCCGGAACGAAAGAATATAGAGAAACACCAGGCAGCCAAACGAAAGCAGGTGAGAAATCCTCGAAACAAGAAGCGCCCTCCGCCTTCCGAAACGGGCGACAAGTGAGTAAATTCCGCGACGGCGGTCAAACTCCTCATCAGCCGTGGCGTATATTATGTCAAAGCCCGAAATCCAGAGGAAAGTAAAAACCGAGAGCACTACCGCGGGGACCATCTGCTCAAAAGAGCACCTAACGGCAAGCCATCCTCCGAGGGGACCGAGCGCGAGGGAGATGCCCACGCCGAAATGGCAGAGGCTCGTGAACCTCTTCATAAGCGGATAGACGGTAAAAGCCACAAGCGGAAGCGGGGAGAGGATGAATACAAGCGGACATATAAAATAGGCGGAGACAAAGTAAAGCAGTGCCCCGCCCGCGGCAACCGCAACCGCTTCGCTCATGCTCATTTTGCCCGAGGGGAGCTCTCTTTCGGAGGTTCTCGGGTTCTCCCTGTCTATTTCCCGGTCAAAAATCCTGTTAAGCGCAAGCGCGACTGTCCTCGCTCCCGTGCCCGCAAGGACAATCAGAACGAAAATCTGGGCGCTGAAAATTCCCCCGGCGGCAAGAAAAGCTCCAGCAAAAATCACCGGAAGGGAGAAAAAGGTATGCTCTATCCTGAGGAATCCCGAGAGGTTCTTTAGAAGCGTCATTCTTGGATTCAGTCTCCGCCCAAGCTTTCGATTCGGTCTTTCCACCGTGAGCGGCGGACCCTGTCAACAAAAACACTGTCCGCCGTGATCATGCGCATTTCTTCCCTTTCTGCAAGCGCAAGGTACTGGCAATCGCAGACCGGGTGGTGGAGAACACATGCCATTTCGAAAGCCGTCTCATGTAACCGCATCGAGGGAATCAGAGATTTAAACCATCGCGGCAAGGCCTCGAGAAAATCCCGCACCTGCTCTTGGGGTATCGTACCGCTCGATACTCTTCGCCAAGCGGCATTCGCACATTCGACAAGAATCATCTCTGGAGCAAAGAAAACCGCGTCGGACTCCGCTAGAGCCCGCGCCTCGGCAAACAGTTTCTCCTCGAAAAACCATTTGCACGCGACGCTCGCGTCAATAACCAGACTCATCGGCTGTCACGACCCTCTCGCAGAATCGACACACTATCTTCAAGAGAACCAGCGGTCATGGCCCGGATGCGGTCGGCTTCGGCAATTAATTCCCTTCGTTGCGGACGGGCGGCACCTGTCAGGATATTTCTCAGTTCCTGTTGCAACGAATGCCCCTTGTCTTTCCCATCTGGCGGGCGCCCGTGACTACAACGGCGGGAAAGTGCTTCGCCATGCGCCTTACCGACGCAGCTATTTCTCTTGGAAATTCATTATCTGACATATCAGGCATCAAAACTCTAGTATTTATGGATTTAGAGTATCTAAATTGTCAGCAACTCTCAACAGAAAAACAACCTGAAGGAAGTCTCCATAACAGTCATGCAACAAGCAGTGTTAATTTCGGGGAGAGGAGTGCATCCTCAAAAGGAAATCGATCGGGATATCAAGCCTTTATAGTTCACATGCTTATAACCAGTGGATGTCCTAACATCAGACGATCCTTCGTAAGAAATCTGAGATTCTCCTGCTGGGCCTGAGTCAGAAGGAGTTCATCAAACGGGTCCTTATGGGTTATAGGAACTTTAAGAGAGCAGGCAGCATGATCCGGAGTCATGGGCAGGAAACTCAAACCATGCTCTGCAAGCAACCTGACAACGTGCTCCGGATTTAACTCGCTTTTCCGTCTGCCTGAGGAATAACGTGAATTGAATTTTATGCGCATTTCCCAGATGGACACGGCACTTACATAAAAATGCGTATTTCGATCAGAAAGAACTGATCTCTCTTCCTTGGAGAAATCCCAGCGCTCCATCGCCAAATCGTAGATATAAGATGTATCAAGCAGAATTCGCATAAGTGCAATCACTCGAGTCCGAGAACTTTCCGGCTGAATGCAGGGTCATTAAACTCCTCTGGCCATCCTTCACTGCTTTTCGGGATTCCAAGCCGTTTACGATCCTGAGCCAGTTTCTTGAAATCAATCCCTCCGCGTCCCTGCACTCGTACAAGCTCAACCACCGGTTCTCCATATTTCGTTATAACGACACGCTCACCTTTTTCCGCGGCCACCACAAGCTCAGAAAGACGCGCCTTCGCATGACGCAAGGCAAATTCCATAAGAAGACCTCCTTGTCAATATTTCGTGTTCCATTCTTCTATCTTTACATGAGACTATACCGTGACTACATGTGCAGGTCAACTCCGAAAACACAACCACTTCTTGAATTTCCATGTAAAATTGCTGATGTAAAGCCAGTAAAGTAAAGGTCTTGCACACTTAGCTTCCGATAATATATTCAGGTCGACCTCGAAAACCGGCGGTACTTCCAATCCCTTGAATTCTCCCGCAAAACCGGCTAATATGCAATTGGAAATAAGAGCAAGAATGTGGACGCTTTAGCACCCTGCAGTATATTGTTCTGTGTCTTTTTGCAGTACATCATTCTGGGGAGTTACAACCATGTCGCAACTGGAGCAAAGAGTAGAACACATAGAGAAGGACGTTGGCGAGATCAAGGATACGGTAAAACATCTCTCTGCGACTACCGAAAGACTCTCTGCGACTACCGAAAGACTCTCTGCGACTACCGAAAGACTCTCCGCAGCTACCGAAAAGCTTTCCGTAACCGTTGAAAGAATAGAAACAAAAATTGATGAAAGAGAGAAAGCAACGCAAACCAGATTTCAGGATCACGAAAAGAGAATAGACAGGCTGGGCATCAGATTCTGGGCATTTATTGTTGTAATAATGGGTGGAATGTTTTCACTCTTATATAAGGCTTTTCTCTAGAAACACTCCATTTTACCGAGCACATTTTATCTCTCCGGTCCAAATGTATCAGTTGGGAAGAATTTCAAGAGACTGCCAACTTAAGCGGTCTTAGTTTATGAGGCACCCAGAATCATCGGATTGTTTATATCCGCCCACCCATGGCATGAACAATGCAGAGGATTGAAGCTCTCGTACTCAGGAAATCAAGTTATGGGGAAGCCGACCTCCTTGTAACGCTTTTCTCAAGAGAACTCGGAAAATTGAGAGCCCTTGCGAAAAACGCGAAAAAAAGCCAGAAACGCTTCGGGGGACGCCTTGATTTCTTTAACCGCATCTCAGTCGACATAACCCTGAACAAAAGAAGATTCAACCTGATCGGGGACGTTACCCTCGAGGAAAGCTACAGGGAAATAACGGGATCCGTGGACTCTTTTGTCGCAGGGACCCGCGTTCTTGAATTTCTCGATTTTCTTACCCCGGAGCACGAACCCGAGGACAAGCTGTTTGACTTGGGCAAAGACACACTGGGGCACCTCTCGGAAAAACAGGAACCGTATTCCGTTTTTCTGGTTTTTCTGCTCCGGGCGCTTACTCTCTGCGGCTACAGGCCTGATCTGCGTTTTGACAGGGAAAAAGACATTGCGGGCTTTGACGTGGAAGGCGGGAGAGTCCGTGATTTCGAGAAAACCCGGGGGAAAAGAAACGTCTATCCTTTCCACATGGACATAATGAGACATCCGGACATCATGGGCACAAACCCGGAGAAAGTAAAAAACAACATACGGGTTCTTACAAGGTACTCGGAATACCGGATCGGAAGACGTCTTGAGAAAACCGGGTTCGCAGACGATGCCTCAACATAAAACAGATGTACTCGGGTCAGGTTCCGTAATCAGAGTTGATCGAGAAATACTTGTGACTCAGATCGCTTGTCAGAACTGAATAATCCGCCTTGCCCTCCCCCGGGCTGAGCGTCACCGTGAAGAACGGTTTAAACAGCGTTACTCCGGGCAATACACAATTCTCCCCGTTAGGGAATATCCCGCAAAAGTCGTTTAGCGGCAACCGCGTGAACCTGTTTGTCAAGCGCAAAGCTCTCCGTGCCCGCGTGTATAATGTCTATCCTGGTCAGCCCCAGATCACGCAGTGCCGACCGCATCGAGCGAGTGACGGCGGGAGCTGTAGTGCGTTTTATCTCGAAACCGCGAAGACGGCCGCCTTGGCGCACAACAAGATCGATTTCCGGTCCCGAATGAGTTGCCCAGAAATAGCATTGCCTGTCCTCGACTCCAAGCGCCTGAATCAGGGTTTCGACAATGAACCCCTCCCAGGACGCTCCTATCTTGGGATGCCGCTCAAGCTCGACGTGAGTAGCTACATTGAGGAGATTGTGAAGTATCCCTGAATCACGTATGTAAATCTTCGGCGATTTTACCTGGCGCTTGCCTATGTTTGCGCTCCAGGGCTTAAGGGTTCGTACCATGAACGTCGCCTCAAGCACGTCAAGATAGCGGCGCACGGCGTGGTGGGAAACACCGAACGCGCGTGCGAGCTCCGAACCGTTCCAGATTTGCGCGTGATAGTGGGCAAGCATCGACCAGAAGCGGTCAAGAGTCGCGCTCGGCATCCTGATTCCAAGCTGGGGAATGTCCCGTTCAAGAAAATCCCGGATAAAAAACCGTCGCCACTCGCAACTTTGCCTGTGGCTTCGCGCGGTGAACGAACGGGGGAACCCGCCTCGAAGCCAGAGAAGATCAGTTTTGCTCTCGCCGACCTCGGATAGAGAAAATCCCGGAAGCTCGTAATAGGCAATCCGCCCCGCTAGGGTTTCCGAGCTTTGGCGCAGCAGTTCTGGAGACGCACTGCCTAAAACGAGGAAGCGGGCGGGTCTGCGGGGACGGTCCGACAGCACGCGCAAGGCGGGGAAAAGGTTGGGCCGCCGCTGGATTTCATCAAGCACCACGAGTCCATGCAGGGAGGAGAGCGCAAGTAGGGGGTCGGCAAGACGCGAGATGTCGGCAGCGGATTCAAGATCAAAGAAATGAGTCGGACCTTTTCGGAGCCGGGCAAGCTCACGGGCCAAGGTTGTTTTACCCACTTGCCGGGCTCCCAGCAGAGCAACGACCGGATTATGGGAAAGAAGCCGGTTCAGTTCTTTTAAATGTTGGGAACGTTTGATCATCATGTGGGATTATAACATGAAAATTGGAGGTCTGCCATCCAGTTTTCATAGTTATTGAAAAGTCGCAGAAGAAAAAAGACCGCCCTTCGCGCATAGATAAAATGATTTTATGTCAATGCTTCTCTCCACACTTGATTGTTTTTCCCTTGACAGGGGCTTTCAACCGAGACTGTGAAGGTATATTTGGGGGTTATCCGGCGGAACCCTCAGGCTTGAGAGACAAAATCAGAGAAGCCGTGATCCCGGTATTATTCACGCAGGGAACAATGCGGGATAATGAGACATCCTAAAACTATGGACACAAACCCGGAGAAAGTAAAAAACAACGTACGGGTTCTTACAAAATACTCGGAATACCGGATCGGAAGGTATCTTGAGAAAACCGGGTTCGCAGACGATGCCTCAACATAAAACAGAGGTGCCCGGGTCAGGTTCTGTAATCAGAGTTGATCGAGACATATTTGTGACTCAGATCACTTGTCAGAACTGAATAATCCGCCTTGCCCTCCCCCAGGCTGAGCGTCACCGTGAAGGACGGTTTTTTGAATACGGAAGCAAACCTTGATTCCGGTTTAGACCTCACCCCTTTTGAAAATACCTCCACTGCGCCAAAATAAAGTTTTATTTTTTCCGGATCGAACTTCACGCCGGCCCTCCCGGCGGCGGCCACTATCCTTCCCCAGTTGGCATCCTCCCCGTAAAACGCGGTCTTAACAAGCTGGGAAGTCGCTATGGTCCTCGCAACCTTCTCGGCTTCTGCCCTGGTCCTTGCTTCGGTAACATTTATCCTGACGATCTTCGTAGCCCCTTCGCCGTCCCTTACTATCATTTCGGCGATTTCTGCGCACAGAGACGAAAGTGCTTCCACGAATTTGCCGTAATCCCGGCTTTTCTCCGTGATCTCCCTGTTTCCAAGAGCCCCGTTTGCGAGGATAAAAACGGAGTCGTTCGGGGAAGTGTCCCCATCAACCGTAATAGCGTTAAAAGAACCGTCTGCCGCTTCTGCAAGAGCTTTTGAGAGAGCTTTTCGCTGAACATTAAGGTCGGTCATTATAAAACAGAGCATGGTCGCCATGTCAGGACATATCATCCCAGCCCCCTTTCCGATAGCCGAGACGGTGGCGGTCTTTTCTCCCGCGGCAAACTGCCTTGATGCGTACTTGGGAAAGGAGTCGGTCGTCATGATTGCTTCGGCGGCCTCGCACACATTGTCTTCCCCGAGACCTTTTATGAGCATGGGAATAGACTTTTTGATTTTCCCGATGCGAAGCCGCTCTCCCGTAACTCCGGTTGACGAGGGAATCACGAGCGATTCATCTATTCCGAGCCGCGCTGAGAGAGCGTTTGCTACCGAAAGCGCATCTTCATAGCCTCTTTGGCCCGTAAAAGCGTTAGCATTCACGCTGTTTATTATCAGCGCCTGACAAAATCCGCCGCCTAGCCTCTCCTGCGCAACAAGCAGCGGGGCGCCTTTTATTAAGTTTTTCGTGAATATGGCAGCTGTGCGGGCGAGAGCAGTTGAGAATATAAGCGCCAGATCCTTTTCCCCGTTTTTCTTAAGCCCGGCAGATACGCCGCTTAGCAGAAATCCCGGTACGTTTTTCATATCATCTCGGCAAGAAAGAGAAAGTCTCGTTTTTTTGTGCGTCCTTAACCTCTATTCTGGTATTGAAAAATCGTTGTGATAAACAACTGATGCTAACTCAATGCTCTTTCCATCGGCACATTCCCAATAATGTAGATGGAACTCTGTATCTATGTCTCGACGTTGCGCTTTATCAAGTCCGCGCTTACGTTGAGGGGAATTTCCTCCTAACTTTGTTCTAATCGCATGAACATCTTGCATGTTATCACGTCTAATAGTTTCAACAATTGAGCGAAGTATTTTTCTTGGTAAAGAGGCGTCTTGTTTACGGCAAATTCTCTGGCATCTTTCACGAAATTCATTGCCAATATTCGGCACTAAATTATTTCCCCAGTCGGGTTCCTCGCGTTTTTCTAAAGCATATTTGAACAGAGCAATGCGTATCGCTAATTCAACACCTAGATCATCAGAAGCTTGAACTAAAACAGTTGATTCGTCTAAATACTTTACAAGCCCTTTGAAGTCATCGCATACTAAGACATCTCCTTCAAAAACTTTAGGAGGGGATGGCAAATCAGAAATATCATTCCTATGGTGTTCAAGGTCGTGAATTTGAGCTCTGACTTTTATTACATCCTTTGGAACATTCCGCAATATGAGGAAATGTCCTCCAATGGTCTCTGAACAATAGTTCCGGAGAATTGCAATCAACACAACACATCGAGCCAAATCTTCCTTAAGAGCATCTGAAGTAGTTAGTTCAAAAATATCCGGCTCTGTCTCAAGGGGTTCAGGTAGCACGTTCACCAACTGATAATAGGTCTCAAAAGAAGGAGTGACTTGTAGCAATCGGTCAACTACAGTAGAGACAGTGGCTACGTCGTATTCTTTTATTCCATGTGTGGAGAAGAGTTTTTTAAGTTGTGTTATAGAAGGGTAACGGTTGTCATAAGTAAGAGAATAAGGAGTTTCTTTACTCATGTAAATTGCAAACCACGGTTCATCAAGAAGTTTCTTCCAATCCAGAAGTGTTTCAATGTAACAATAAATATCATTATCAGTGCAATCAGCTTGAGGAACCGCAAGTACTCCGGCATCAATTGTTACACTGAATATGCTAGCCATTTCAATTGCTTCGTTTGCTTTTTCGTTTTGCCGTAGCGGCTCGGAGAATTTCCTCCGCCTGCTGCTGAGATTGGTCAAAAAAGCCTTCCGGCCAGTCACAGATGGCCCCATATTCATTGATCACAACCTCACGGAACGATGACACTTGGGATGGTTTTTCAACAAAATATATCTTGGATTGCTTGCTTATTTCGCCCTTGGAGGATTCTGCAGCAATACGGAATCGTAGGCGGTCAATAAAATACTCGCTGTGGGTTTCAATAATGCACTGCTTTTTGCATAGTGCCATCGAGATAAAAAAATCTGAAAGCAATGTCTGAACTCTTGGATGAAGATGCAACTCCGGCTGTTCAAACACCAAGGTTGAATCTCTATCGGCCAAAAGGCACATAACTAAAATGGGAAGTACCTGACTAACGCCTACACCGACATGTGTAAGGTCGTGAAACACACGTATACTATCCAATCCCACTTCTAGTTTATGTCCAAGCGTGCCTTGATTCTGACTTTTTACTGTACTGGCTACTCCAAGATATCGGAGCCAGTCAATAACTGCAAACTCAAGAGTTGTCTGCGTAGGTATAAGGTGAATCACAGATGTTTTGAAATTTTTCGAGGGGATATAATGTATTCTCTTATTCTTATACAAATTAAGAACTGCCGCTGTGTGCTCTCCACTCGATCCCACATCAATTGGATTGACTGCTGGCACAAGAGGATATAGGGGTCTAGGGGCGTCCCGAAGCGGACCTAGGTATTTCAATGAAGAAGTGAAAAAATTATCCAGATACGAAGCTGCATACTTAATTTGTCGCGGTAGGGGTAAGCTTACCAACCTCGTAGTAAAATCACTTGATTCTGATGAGAGATAGCTTGATTCCCGTATAGATTCAGAGATGCGTTCGTACAAATCGTCTGATTTCTCTAACTTGTCACGTATTTTTTCCATAGTATCCGATGGTAATTTCCGAAAATATTCATTCAAGAGTTTAAGAGTCATAGGTCGGGAAGCGGATCGAGATTGTGGCTGGCAAAGAATCTCGTCAAAATTGACGCTGTCTTGGAGTATGTCACGTAGTACAGAGACTGTTTCTTCAGAGAAATTAAAGTTTCTGGCCGCATACAGTTTTGGAAAACGATGTCTTAGAGAACGATGTTTTGGAGAATGACGAATATCACCCTGAAGTGCGCTTATAATAGCCTCAGTCTTATCCGAAATCGTGTCAACTTTACAGATAATTAACTCTGGAAGAAAATGTCTTGGGATGCATCCCAAAGGATTTGCCGAGTCAAGCTCTCCATCTAATTCTGCCATTGATGTTTCATCAAGTTCAACTCCATAATCTAGGTCAGGGAATCTATGTAGTGAACCTTCGAGTAGGCGAATTGAAATTTCCGCTTTTTGATCAATCTTTTTCTCATTTTTTGATATGCAAACCAACTGACTTGAAAAAAGTCGGGGTTGTATTTGAAAAGAATCTCCCCGAGAATGTGGAGGGCCAGCATCAAACGAGATCTCACATTCTATTTCCTGTAGAGTTAACCCAGTGTCGGAATAGAGTTCTTTCTTATATGCAGGAGGAGGATCATCATACGGGCGACAAGTACATTTAATAGTGATCTGATCTGACTTGCTACCGTTTGATTTCAGATCGTCAAACCGGCCAAGTCTCGTAAGTGCTCCGTTCAAAACTACGGAATGCGAATCTAATTTGCTTGACAAAGTCTGAGCAATAAGAAGGACAGACTGTAAGATCGTACTTTTACCACTGCTGTTTGCCCCCGCAAAAATCGTAAGTCGTTCAAGGTCTAATTCTTCTTCCTCGCGAATAGACTTGAAGTTATGCACCTTCCACTTGGTAATCATGTGTTACTTAGTCTCCACCCATACTGATTAATCTTACAAAATATATGGACCAGAATTCCCAAGGATTTATAATTGTACTTCCCTTAGGAGAATTTTCCAATTCTGCAATTTTTCGGAGGAAATCCTTATTTCAACCAGACTTTAAAGAGTCAAGAAAACTTAGCTCGGAAACCGTACCATCAGCCAATATAGAGTAGTTTTAAATGCTTTACGACCGTCGCCAGAACAAGCATGATTTTTGCACGCGTCCCCATCAGCACTATCCCTGAGTTTCTTCGCGCGTTTGCTCGGTTCATCCATGATCAGAACCTGTTACCTCGCTTAGCCTGCTGATTCTGTTTTCATCCATAAACTCGACAAGCCCCCTGTTTATGGAATTTGCAACAGAAAGCCCCTCGCCGCGAAGACCCGTAACTACCTGGAGGGCCTTGGCGCCTGCACGCAGTTTCTCAAGAGCT